>NZ_CP128408.1:1705000-1750000 GCF_048914685.1 Pseudochrobactrum mosebachae | reverse complement strand
TCCAAAAGATCGCGATAATCGGCATCCGGCGTTTTTAAACGCTCGCGTAAAGGCACACTCACGCGGCTATCAACGGGCATAGACGTGTCATGCAGCCACTCACGATGAATATGTGCGGCCTCGATACCTGTGATAGACCCTTTATTGGGGCCGGTGCGCAAGGTTGTGATGAGCGTATCAAAACTACAGTCGTTTAAAATAGCACCGGCTTTAGCAAGCTTATCCAACACCAATTGATAAGCCTCAGCGACATCCGTTTCCATGTCGCGCAAAACTATGCCTTGTGCCATACCGATTTTAAGTCCGGCCAAATCAACCGGTGCTAATGGTAGCGGCTCTTCACCAGCCATAATCGCATCAGCATCCGCACAAGCCGCAACAGTTTTAGCCAATGGACCGATGGAATCTAAATTCGGTGACAAAGGAAAAGCACCGGTCAAAGGAACCCGGCCATGCGTTGGTTTAAAACCGACAACACCATTAAGCGCCGCCGGAATTCGCACAGAACCGCCGGTATCAGAGCCAATCGCAATATCACAGCTTGCTTCACCGGCACTAACCGCAGCGCCCGATGATGAACCGCCCGCAATGAGGCTGTTATCATAAGCATTGCCGGGCACATTATAATGCGGATTTAGGCCAACCGCAGTAAACGCAAATTCTGTCATATGCGTTTTGCCGATAATAATAGCACCAGCCTGGCGCAAACGCTCAATAACCACTGCATCCCGTGTTGCAGGTTCCGCTGTTTGGCGGATGGTTGAGCCTGCAAGTGTAGGTTCACCCGCAACATCAAGCAGGTCTTTGATCGAAATAATCTTGCCATCCAGAGGGCCGAGATTTTTGCTTGAGGCTGCACGCAAATCTGCCGCATCAGCTTCAGCCCGTGCACTTACCGCATAAAGCTTCACATAGACCGCTTCATCCTGCTTACGCTCATCCAAACGCTTAAGAATATTTTCCAATCTCTGACGCGCTGACATTTTCAGCACGCCTTCTTGTTCTGCACTCACACTATACCCTCATTATTATTACCGCAGCCCGGCTGGCATATTTTCGCTATTCTAATGTGCCATGTATCAACGCGCGATGAACCGCACCTGATGTGCGTCCTCAACCGTTAAAAGCTCTGTGGCCGGCGGCACCGTATAAACATCATGAGTTCCGAACTCACGCGGAAAATATTCATAGCCTTGTGGCGGTGGCGGCGCATCATCCTGTTTTAAAACCTCTTCGCCTTTAACAATAGCGAAAGGATCAGGAATAGCCCCCATCAAACGCCGTGTATAAGGATGTATCGGATTGGAAAACACCCGCTGCCATGGCCCTTGCTCAACCACTTGCCCGAAATACATCACCGCAACACGATCGCTCATATGTTCAACCACACTCAAATCATGACTGATCATAATATAAGAGAGTTGCAACTCGTCTTTCAGTTCCAGCAACAAATTGATGATCTGCGCACGGATAGACACATCAAGCGCAGAAACCGGCTCATCCAGCACCACCACTTTAGGATTAAGCACCAGCGCGCGGGCAATACCGATACGCTGGCGCTGACCGCCTGAAAACTCATGCGGAAGACGTGTTGCCTGTTCAGGCTTCAATCCCACCAGTTTCATGGTTCTTTCAACACGATCATTTACTTCAGATTTTGTCGTTATTCCCTGCAAACGCAGTGGTGCGGCAAGCGATTTATAAATTGTCTGCCTCGGGTTAAGCGATGCATAGGGATCCTGAAAAACCATTTGCGCCATTTTCGCCCGTTCCAGACGGTCAGGCTCCACAGCACCGGTAATCGGCTTACCTTCAAAATAGATAGTACCTGCAGTCGGCTTTTGTAATCCGAGGATCGACAGTGCCAAAGTGGACTTGCCGCAACCGGATTCTCCCACAATAGAAAGACACTCACCTTTATACAGATCAAGACTGAAATCATTAACAGCACGCACTGCCTGCCGGGATTTACGGAACAGGCCTGCAGAGACCGGAAAATGTACGTCGAGATTTTCAATACGCAACAGCGGCGTGGTCTGATCACTCATGATGGTAGCACCTCACGAAACCGCGGCCAGCATGGGTAGCTGTAACTGAACCGGCACTCTGTACATTATGATGACCTTCGGCAAATTTCTGGCCAAGATCAGCAAGCTCTGTTTGCGGCGGAACTTTTGTCAGGCAAATATCCGTGGCGCGTTCGCAACGCGGTTGAAAACGGCAGCCTTTGGGGAATGCAGAAATTGATGGCACCACACCTTCAATTTCCTGCAACCGTTTGCGCTCACCAAGTTTACGTTGGCCGAGAACCGGCAGCGAGCTCAGCAAGCCATGCGTATATGGATGCGCAGGATGGCCGAAGAGATCCGCTACATTACGCTCCTCTACCAGATGACCGGCATACATTACGCCAACACGCTTACACATTTTGGCAATCACACCGAGATCATGACTGATCATCAGCACCGAAGTACCGCGTGACGTGCATAATTCCTGCATCAAACGCAAAATTTCAGCCTGCACTGTCACATCAAGAGCAGTAGTCGGCTCGTCGGCAATCAGCAGATCCGGATTACAGGCCAGCGCAATAGCAATCATCACTCGCTGGCGCATACCACCAGACATTTGATGCGGAAAGTTTTTGACCCGTTTTTCAGGTGCCGGAACATGCACCTGCCCCAACGCTTCCACAGCCTTTTTCTCGGCCTCATGCCATGTCGCCCCCTGATGCAGCACAAACATCTCTGCAATCTGGCGACCAACGGTGGAAAGCGGGTTCAGTGCAGTCATCGGTTCCTGAAAAATCATCGCAATACGACTGCCGCGCAATTTGCGCATATCTCTGTTGCTCATTTTGCGAAGATCTTGGCCTTTGAACAAGATCTCTCCGGAGCTGATTTCAAGCGGGCGGTTTAGCAATCCCATAATTGATAAAGAGGTGATCGATTTTCCGCATCCGGACTCCCCCACCAAACCGAATGTTTCCCCCGCACCGATCGAGAATGAAACATTTTCGACCACATTAAACCGCGTATCACCGGACGCGACATCAATTTGTAGGTTTTTAACTTCTAATAGTGCTGTGCTGCTCATGATTTGCGGCTCCTCATATGCGGATCAAGCAGATCACGAAGACCATCACCAAACAGGTTCAGGCCCAGAACGGTCAAAAAGATTGCAAGCCCGGGGAAAATAGCCGCCCAAGGTGCAATGGCAATCAATTCCCGCGCATCCGTCAACATGCTGCCCCAGCTCGGAAATGGCGGACGAATGCCAAGGCCGAGATAGGAAAGCGCAGCCTCGGCAAGAATAGCATCGCCCATACCTAATGTGCCGATGACAAGAATAGGCCCGATCATATTCGGCAAAACCTGCGTAATCATAATGCGCACATCACTGTAGCCCAGTGTTTTTGCAGCCTGCACATAACCCTGTTTCTTGAGTGAAAGTGCCGATGAGCGGGCAATACGACATGTCCACGACCAATTGGTCATACCAAGAGCAATCAAAAGACTGCCAAGGCCAGGGCCTAAGATCGCCATAATCGCCAGCGCAAAAATCAGCGACGGGATCGACAGCATCACATTGGTCAGACCGCAAACAAAATCGTCCCAGCGCCCGCCGATATAACCAGCTGAAATACCCAAAGTCAGACCGATCACCGTATTAATGAGCTGCGAAACAATGCCAACGGTCAGTGAAATACGTGCCCCATAAAGCACACGGCTGAACACATCGCGGCCTTGTGCATCGGTGCCGAACCAGAACTCGCCATCTGGCGGCAATTCAGCATTGATCAGATCGGCATCAAGCACCGGATCATAATGGGCAAGCAAAGGAGCGAAAATGCCTGCGGCCAGAATAACCACACAGAGCACTCCGCCAAATAATAAATTGAAACGTAATCTCATGGCGCTACTCGTGACTGATGCGCGGATCAATAACCGCATAAAGAATATCAACGATCGTATTAATGATCAGAAACCACATAACGATCATGAGAATGGCACCCTGTACCACCGGAATGTCACGCATCGACACGCTGTCTACCAGCAGTGAGCCAAGACCCGGCCAGGAGAAAAGTTTTTCGATGACAACCGCTGCGCCCATCAATGAGCCGAACTGCAAACCAACAGTGGTGATAATCAGAACCAGCGCATTGCGCACCAGATGCCATGTAACCAGACGGTAGGCATTCATACCTTTTGATCTCGCGGTACGGATAAAATCCGCTCCCATCACTTCAAGCACAGCAGCGCGCGTGGTGCGCGCCAGCAAAGCCAGCGGTGCGACACTTAAAGTAACTGCCGGCAAAATCAGATTACGGATACCACCATCACCGTAACCAAAGCTCGGCAACCAGCCCAGTGTCAGCGCAAAGAAATACATACACAGCAAGCCAAGCCAGAACTGTGGTAATGAAAGACCAGAAACAGCGGCAATCATGGTCACTGTGTCAAGCACACTCCCCGGCCGCAACGCTGCAATGAAGCCGAATGGCACCCCGATCAGAATAGCAATTGTCATTGCTGCAATGGCCAGCTTCATGGTTGGCCATGCCCGCTCCATCAGCATCTGCGTTACAGGCTGCCGTGTCCGGAATGATTTACCCAGATCAAACTGCACTAGATTGACAATATATGTGCCGAAGCGTTCATAAACCGGTTTATCCAGCCCGAACTCTTTGTTCATCTGCTCAACAACTTTAGGGTCGTTACGACTCTTGCCATCAGCAATCAAACTTGAGGTGAAACTTCCCGGTATCACGCTAAAAATAATAAAAATCAGCAAAGAGACCGCAAGAATTGTCGGTATCATTTGCAGGACCCGCCGGATAATAAATCGTAGCAAGTGTCCATCCCCTCTCAAATACAACGGCATCTGCAATAGCAGATAGTCTGAATGCTAGAGCATTTCGTAGTCCAATGGAATCATTGGGCGGCCACGATAATGCGTAAAAACAATAACTTAGAGCGGATTACATGATCCAATTTAAACGTAAACCGCTCTAGTTGACCACCTGATAAAACAGCAGAAGCAATGTCCAAGGCTCCCCACCTCAGACATCACAAGCCAACACTCTATGCGATGCCTTGATTGCCAATACACGGCTATTGCCGTGCATATTAGCTGGTTCATTTGGCAGGAGCGGTTCCACAATTATTTTAGTGAACCGCTCCCGCTGTCTCAAAGACCAAACCTTAACGGAAGCAGATCTGCACAATGATTTTTGCGCATATCTGTCTTTACCGGTTAGCGGGCAGGCGCTGTGTCATCAACCCAGAGATCTTCATATGACTGAATGGCAAGCTCAGCCGAGTTCGGCTGCAAACCATGCAACCAAGGCTGATAGGCCATCACTGCCTTATTATAGTTGAAGAACCAAACCGGAGCCTCTTCCAGCAAGATGTTGTTTGCCTGACGCAGAAGATCATTTTTAGCATCATCTGTTTCAGCAACCAGCGCGGCTTCATAGAGCTTGTCATATTCAGCATTGCTGAACTTGTAATAGTTACAAGCGGATTGCGGTGTCTTCGAATAGAAGCACTGCATCGCAGTCATCGGATCAGGACCACTCTGCAGCGACCACATAAAGGACTGAAAATCGCCGCCAGGAACCATTTCTGACAGAACCGCAGCTTCAACCGGTCTCGCCTTAACCTTAATACCAACCTTATCGAGCATCGGAATGATAGCTTCAACGATAGTCAGACCCCAGCTCTCATTCTGGGTGGCAGTCAATTCAAACTCGAAACCATCCGGGTAACCTGCTTCCGCCAGAAGTGCTTTGGCTTTTTCCGGGTCAAAAGCATAAGGCTGGGCATCTTTGTCGAAGGCAGGCGAAGATAATGGCAGCCAGCTCACTGCACGATAGGCTTTATCTTTACCCAGACGCTTAATGATCAGATCGGCATCAATCGCATAATTGACGGCCTGACGAACGCGCTTATCCTGAAACGGCTTATAATCCATATTGAAGCCGACAAGACGGGTATAGACTTCTGCAACTTCCAGAATGCCTTTCGACAGTTCAGGATCAGCTTTATAAGATACATATTGTGCAGGCCCGAGCACCGAAACATCAACTTCCTTATTACGGAAAGCTACGTCGCGCGCAGACGCTTCACCCATGATCATAATATTGATCTTATCAGCGTGAGGTTTATTTTTTTCGTAATATTTGTCCCATTTTTCAACGGTCAGGCGTGAACCCGGAACATATTCGGCAAATTTGAAAGGTCCAAGACCAATCGGATGGCTTTTAAAGCTGTCTTTATCGGCTTCACCGGCCGGATAAATTACAGTGCTTGGCTCCATCAGCTGAAAGCCCGGATTAACCGGCTCATTGAACGTGATTTCCAGCGTGAAATCATCAACCTTCTTCAGGCCCGAAATTTCTTGTGCCTTGCCATCAGAATAATCTGATGCGCCTTTGATGCCGCTGATATAACGCGCACCGGTATAGGCTTTGCCCGGGGTCATAATGCGCTTATAGCTTTCGATAATATCGTCAGCAGTCATCTGCTTGTCATTATGGAAAATTGCATCCTGACGCAGCTTATATGTATAAGTCAGGCGATCTGCCGAGGCTGTAACTTCGGTTGCCAGATCAAGAACCGGCTTATTCGCAGTGCCGTCCCATGCATAAAGGCGACGATGAATGGCTTTGGTAACAAACTCATCCTGTGTTGCCGGTGATGCCTGATTATCAAGTGTGCCGAAGCTTGAACCATACGGCGCAACGAAATTAATCGTTCCGCCTTTGCGTGGCTCTTCTGCAGAAGCGGTCAGCGCAACGCTGGCCAAAAGGCCGGCTGTGAGCGCGGAAAGAAGTGCAAAGCGTTTTATCATGCGTATTCCCCTCATTTTACTATTATTGTTTATCAGGTGCTTGATCGCCCCTTGTTTTTACACATCATGCAGGCAGTGATTTGTATGATACTACCCGTACAATGCTGTAATCCGTGCTTCATATCCGGTCAGGAGCCTCCCGTATTTTGCCACCGATTTCTACAAAGCATAAATTTTATAGCGCGGAGCGTGGTCCGCGCCAGATTTTTTGTCAATGGCGGTTAAACACAACCTCACCGCCGCGCAATGTCATCACGCACTCAGTGTCCTTGAGGATATCAACAGGTGCAGCCGTTAAGAGATTGCGTGAAAACACAGCAATATCCGCAACCTGTCCAGCAACCAATTTGCCTTTTACAGTCTCCATTTTCTGGGAGAATGCGCCAAATTCGGTATAAATCTGCAAGGCCTCCTCAATCGAAACACACTGGGTTTCATCCATCACAGTGCCTTTCCACGTTTTGCGGGTCAGCATTGTATAAAGATTAGGAAACGGATTTGGATGACAAACAGGGCTGTCACTGCCGGTCGCAGGCTTGAAACCAAGATCGCGCCATGTTTTCAGCGGATAGCTCGGACGGCCGCGCTCATCGCCCAGCACCGAAATATAGGCATCACCAAAATCATAGATGAAAACCTGCTGCGGACATGGGTAAATACCGGCTTTTTTCATCCGTTCGTGCTGTGCAGGTGTTGAGAAGCCGCAATGCTCAATACGATGACGGCGGTCAGCATCCGGATAGGCAGCGAGTGCTTTTTCATAGGCTGTGATCAGCTGTTCAATCGCCATATCACCAATAGCATGGCAAGCAAGCTGATATCCCTTGGCATGGGCATCAAGCACCATGGCCTGCAAATCTTCATCACTGAGAATTTGCACACCAGTATTCTTACCGTCATCTCCCAGATAGGGTTTTGACATCCATGCAGTTTTGCCCCCTGCAGAGCCGTCGAGAAACAGTTTTACAGCACCAATGGTCAGCATATCATCGCCAACACCTGAAACCAGCCCGCTTTCGAAACACTGCGGTACAACGGATTTGCCCGGATCACCAAGCAGTACCAGCCATGTGCGCACCGGCAGGCGGTTGTCGCGCTTGGCAATATTATAGGCACGGATTTCTTTATACCCGGCCACTTGGCCAACCGCTGCATCCATCACCGAAGTGACACCATAAGACAGCAACATATTACCGGCGTCTTCAATCGCCTCAATAATCTGCTCCTCACTTGGCTCAGGAATAACACGGCGCACCAAATCCTGAGCATTTTCAGCCAGCATACCGGTTAAAGTACCGTTTTTACTTTCGATCAATCCGCCATCAGGGACCGCCGTATTTTCGTCAACGCCTGCAAGTTTAAGAGCAAGCGAGTTAACAATACCCACATGGCCGCATGCACGCGTCAGCATAACCGGATGATCCGGTGCAGCCTGATCCAACTCGGATTTATGCGGATGCCGGCCAATATCCAGCTTGGTCTGGTCATAACCGCGCGCCAGAATCCACTCACCCTTTGGCAATGTTGCAGCTTTAGCACGGATAGCCTCTTGCAAATCTGCAAGGGTAGGCAATGCGGCCGGCGTTGCATCAATACGCTTGAGTGAAAGGCCGGTGGAGATCAGATGGAGATGGGCATCATTCAGACCCGGCGTGGCAAATGCCCCTTTAAGGTCAATAAGCTCGGTGTTTTCACCTTTGAGCGCCAGCACATCCTGCATGCTGCCGGCAGCCAGTACCTTGCCCTGCCAAATAGCCAGAGCCTCTACGGTTCCCTCTTCATAACCGCACCAGATGGTACCATTGTGCAAAATTTTATCGGCAATAATCATCTGACTATTCGCCATGATGCGCCCTCCCCTTCATGCTGCTGCAGGCAATTCTGTGTGATTATTTTATTTCACGTTGCTCTGCAGTATTGTCAAAAATTTCCGTCATGCTTGGCCGCATCATTTTTGAGGCAGCAGTAGTCTGATTGTTCTTTTTCTAAAGCCTTTCATTATACGAAATGAAAAGCAAGCTGTGCAAATGTTAAAATTTGCGGTTATTTTTACATCATTTAGCACAACAAAGCTGCGTTTAGACGATATAAAGCACGCTGCATAGCCAAATGCGTTTATATGCCAGCTTCTGGCCTTCGCTCAACCACACTATAGGGCAAAAATTTACTCCCATTCACTGTGTGTTTATGCACGATAGCAATAAAAGCCTTGACTGATTTGCCTGTGCAGCCACAGGCAAATTGCAGCACAAACTTAGTTTAGACCAAGCTGGATTTCGCCATTTGATGAAAGAAAGACGCACCGCGCTCTAAGATTTCATCGTTGAAATTATAACGGCTGGTATGGAGCCCGCTACTGTTACCATTGCCGAGAAAAATATAGGCGCCCGGCACAGCTTCAAGTAGAAATGAGAAATCCTCACTGCCCATCATCGGCATACCCAGCTCTTCAAAAGCATCCGCGCCAAATCCGGTAATCGCCACGTCACGTGCCAGCTCATAAGCTTGCGTATTATTAATGGTCGCCGGATATCCGACAGCCCAATCCAGCTGCACTTCAGCCTGATAACTTTTGGCTTGATAACGGGAAATTTCACTTACACGCTCGCGCAAAGCTGTACGTACTGTTGGATCCATCGCCCGCATTGACAGTTCAAGTACCGCCGTATCCGGAATAATATTGCAGGCAGACCCTGATTGGAACGAACCAACGGTAAGCACTGCCGGCTGATGCGGAGAAATATTGCGCGACACCAGTGTTTGCAAAGCCATCACAATGCTTGAGGCCACCACCACCGGATCAACAGTCAATTCCGGCATCGCGCCATGACCACCGCTGCCTTTAACAGTCAGCGTCAGCACATCAATCGATGCCGCCATAGCACCCGCTTTGGCTGAAAATACGCCCGTCGCCAAGCCCGGCATATTATGAATGGCAAAAACCTGTTCACAAGGAAAGCGTTCGAACAGACCGTCATCAATCATCATTTTTCCACCACCGAAATTTTCTTCGGCAGGCTGAAAGATCAGATGTACAGCTCCGTTAAAATCCTGATCTTGTGACAAAGCATAAGCAGCGCCAAGCAACATCGCCGTATGACCGTCATGCCCGCAGGCATGCATAACACCTTCATGCAGGCTGGCATAAGGCAGCCCCGTTTCTTCGAGAATCGGCAAAGCATCAAAATCAGCACGAAACCCGATAGAGCGGTTGCTGTCTCCGCGTTTCAAAGTTCCGACAATACCGGTTTGCCCCAGACCGCGTGTAACTTCAAAACCCCATTTCTGCAAATGCTGCGCAATAAATTCTGATGTTTTGAATTCCGACAAGCCGATTTCCGGCATAGCATGCAACTGATGCCTGATATTGATCAATTCCGGCAAAAATGCACTGAAATCAAACTTACCCATTTTCTCTCCCCTTATTATTTCAGTCTATTTGCAGAAATTACCGCGCCGAGAAAAAAGCCGCTTTTTACAGGCGAATTCCGATCATTCATCAACAGGAAGATCATCACTTTCAAGCTTTTTGTAAAACTATCCAGACTTATAGCAAAGCTTTTTTAGCAGCTCTGTTTATCCAATTCTTATAGTGTCAGAAAGCTGCTTAGCTCTTGCCGGAAATATTTCCCTCTCGTAAAGATAATGCGAGCAGTTTTTCGCTGCATATTACAATCATCTGGGTCTGGAGCAGAATTTGCGTATCTCAATCAGTTTTATCAGCGCTGCATTGCTTACACTGTCTGCCTGCGCATCCAGAGATATCGGCCCGATCAATGATCATGAAACTATCATAGACAGCAAACGCACCGATTATATTGCCGATGCCGGTGATGATGGCTCAACTGTTGTTGCGCTGGCTTTTTCAGGTGGAGGCACCCGTTCGGCAGCATTTGCTTATGGCGTTTTGCAAGCGCTTGATGAAATTATCATTGATGAATATCCTGACAAAAGGCGCCTGATTGAGAATGTAAGGTTGGTTTCCGGTACATCCGGCGGTGCGGTAGCTGCCGCCTATTTCGGTATGGCCGGCACAGAGGGCTATCAGGATTTTCGTGAAAAATTTCTTTACCGCAATGCCGAGCAAAATTTGCGCACCTCGCTGCTGGTGCCGCAAAATGTCTATCACACGATTAATGGCGGCCTGAATGACCGTAACGGCCTGTCACTGTGGCTGGACAAGAACCTGTTTCACGGTAAAACTTTCGCATCATTGCGCTATCGTGATGCGCCTACAGTATGGCTTACTGCATCTGATATTTATAACCGCACACCATTTCATTTTACTGAAGATACATTTGATGCCTTGTGCAGTGATTTGAGCAAAGTCCGTCTTTCTGATGCGGTCAGCGCGTCTGCAGCAGTACCGGCCGCTTTTGCACCGGTTGTAGTCTCTGCCAAACAGACCAAATGCAATTATCAACCACCACAATGGCTTAAAAGCACATTGGTCAATCCGAATGCTCCACTGAGACTCAATGCTTATGCGCGCAGCCTTTATGCCTATCGCAATGACCCTGATCAGCATTATATCAAATTGCTCGATGGTGGCCTGACAGACAATATCGGCGTTACACCTTTTGCTTTGGCGCGGGCTGGCGCCAATAACGGCCATGGCCCCCTGTCGCCGGAAGAAGCGGTGAAACTGCGCAAGCTGATTTTTATTGTTGCTGATGCCGGAACCGCCGGTCAGGATCCGTGGGTAAAAACCTTACATGGTCCGGTGCTGAGCAAAGTAGCCGCTGCAACCGCTTATACCTCAATCTCAGCATCCGTACGCGACGGGTTTGATGCACTGAAACTTGCAACAACGCAGTGGCAAAAAGACCTCATCAGCTATCGCTGTGCTTTACCGCTCACAACCGTTAAACGCCATCGCGGCACATTACAGGGCTGGAACTGCAAAGATGTCAGCCTGATCGTGGAGGCACTCAGCTTCAGAGATATGGATGCTGAAACCCAAAAACGCTTAAACCGCATTCCGACCCGCTTTCAGCTACCAAAAGAACAAGTTGATCTGGCTATCGAATCCGGTCGTAAAGCCGTTATACAAAATGAAAACATACAGAACGCTGTGCTGGATATTCAAAAATTCGCTCAAGTATCACAAGCCAAGCATGTCTTACCCGTGAAGCGTCAAGCAGCACAACTTCCCGTTTTTAATTAGGATATGATATAGTGAAAATCTCTTATGATCATTTTTCTGATTGATTGAAAGCCATGCAAGACCTGTTTTCGCCTCTCACTCCAGCCTTACCAGATCGTGAAGTTCTTGCTGAAGGCGCGGTCTTACTGCGTGGCGCAGCGCTTGAGACACAAACAGATTTACTGCAATCCCTGGCTCTTATAACAGCGCAAGCTCCCTTCCGGCACATGGTAACCCCTGGTGGCTTTACAATGTCTGTTGCGATGAGCAACTGTGGGCCGCTTGGCTGGATCAGTGATCGCAGCGGCTATCGTTACAGCCCAGTTGATCCGCAAACCAACCTTAAATGGCCTGAAATGCCCGATTGTTTTATGCAGTTGGCACAAGAAACTGCGGCCAAAGCCGGTTATCCGGATTTTACACCGGATGCGTGCCTGATTAACCGCTATGAGCCAAAAACAAAATTGTCTTTGCATCAGGATAAAGATGAAAAAAGCCCGCATCATCCCATCGTATCTGTCTCACTGGGTTTACAGGCCACATTTCAGTTTGGTGGCTTAAAGCGCAGTGACACTGTGCATAAATATGCATTGCAGCATGGGGATGTGGTAGTATGGGGCGGGCCTTCGCGACTTAATTATCATGGTATTCCGACATTAAAAGACGGCCAACATCCCTTGCTTGGCTGCTACCGTATTAATCTCACATTTCGTAAAGCGGCATAAATTTGAAAATAAGATTTGCAGTGTGCCTGAGGCCATCGCAAGCTAAAGCATTTCATATATATATTTTCGTAAATGTGCAGACATAGCCATAACAGAGGCTGCCCGTGAAAAAAGCTGTGCCAATACACTTATTAACGATCATTGATGATCCGCGCTGGCAAGCGGTGCAGCAACACGCGTCGGAATATGACGGAAAATTTGTCTATGCAATCAAAACCACAGGTATTTATTGCCGCCCCGTCTGTCCGTCACGTCGTCCGAAACCTGAACATACCCAATTTTTTGATACCTCTGCTCAAGCAGAAGCAGCAGGATTTCGGCCTTGCCAGCGCTGCCATCCGCAAAGGCAGCAAACAATCCGGCAGCAACAGGCAGAAATCGTAACAGAAGCCTGCACTATGATCCGTGACAGTGAAACACCACCTGATCTCAACAGGCTCGCTGATAAAGCCGGCTTCAGTGTTTCATATTTTCACAAGCTATTTAAACAAATCACCGGCATGACACCAAAAAATTACGCCCAATCCCTCAGGATTGAAAAACTGCAACATGAGCTGTCAATCAGCGAAATATCTGTTACCCAAGCCATTTATAATTCAGGTTTTAACGAGAGTAGCAATTTTTACGCGGCCAAACACATGCCTCTTGGCATGAGCGCATCTTCTTATAAAAAGGGAGGTATCAATATTATGCTGCAATATGCCATTGCGCCTTGTTCGCTCGGGCAAGTTCTTGTTGCTGCCAGCGATAAAGGCATTTCTGCTATTTTACTCGGTGATGTAGCGCAGGATTTACTGAATGATCTGAAGCGACGCTTTCCCAAAGCAGAAATTCAACAAGCAGATACCGGATTTAAAACCACGCTCAATCAAGTTCTCAGCTTTATTGACCAGCCACAACCCGAGTTTAATTTACCACTCGATATTCACGGCACACTGTTTCAGCAAAAAGTCTGGCAGGTTTTACGCCAGATACCACCGGGGCAAACCGTCAGCTATGCAGAACTGGCGCAGCTCATTGGTAAACCCAAAGCAGCGCGCGCCGTAGCCGGTGCATGTGCCGCTAATCCGGTGGCTATTGTGGTGCCATGCCATCGTGTTGTGCGCAATGATGGCGGTCTCTCGGGATATCGCTGGGGTATTGAACGTAAAAGAAGCCTGTTGAATAAAGAAAAAGCCGGCACTGAATAAACAGTACCGGCTATCGCTTAAAGCACCTAACAAACAATGCTAAGCTATTAATACTGTGTAAAAACCCTGCGCTCAGATTTCGAAAACCGGATCACCTGATAGGGCTCTTTGATATCGCCCTGCTCCATGCCAGGGGAACCAACAGGCATACCCGGTACTGCAAGACCAGAAGGCGCACCATTTTCTGCAAGTAACTTCTGAACATCACTGGCCGGCACATGCCCTTCAATAACATGTCCATCAATAATGGCAGTATGACAGGATTGCAGATCATCGCTCACGCCATATTTCGCTTTAATCGGGCTCATATCTTCAACATTGTTTTCAACGATCTGGAAACCCGCCGCTTTCATATGATCTGCCCAGCCAACGCAACAACCACAATAAGGTGACTTATAAAGCTCTACCACTTTATTGTGCTGTGCTATTGCGCCTGAATTAGCAGAAACAAACATAAGTGCTGCAATCCCCGTAAGCATTTTCTGTACATGTTTCATATCAATATCCTTGAAAGTCAGTTGCTGAATAACAGCACCGTAAAGCTGGCAAATAACGCTAAATGCAGCATACCTTGTATCGGCTATGTCTTCTGACCCATAAAACTCAGAGTAGTGAGCGCAATAGTCAGTAAAAACAATACGGTTTCGACGGCAGAATTCCCATAATGACTGTTCTGCCAGTGATTAAACCAATAAACAGTACTGCCGGAACAGTCAGCCCTACGATTGAAACAAATGCCCCTAAACACAAATTAATTGCGCGTTGCATTTCATTATTTAAAGCGGCCTTTACAGCTTTGATGGATTGCAGTTTAAAGACAATGATAGCTATAAGCACACCGCCAAGAGCCACAGGCGCTTTTGATACAGCGATACCATGATCCATCAATATTGCGAGGTCATTCGAAAGCAAAACGATTGGCAAAATCATAGCAATCAAAACCAACACACGCTTTATAATAGATCTGCCAGAGCATTTCACTATCAAGTTGATAGGTATCACAATGCGAAAAAGCTAAAATCTAGAGCGAGCGTTCCGATCCAACCTGAACGTTTCCCATTCTAGTACACCATCCAGAGGCTGATGTAGCCATCGTTCGCCTTGCCAATAAAAAGAGCACCGACTAGCTAGACTATAATAAGGCGGGCTATGATCTTACTTGAAAGCAGCAGCTGAGCCGTTTTAGCCCGCTTGTTATTTATAGAAAGATTTGTTGAGACGGTTTCACAGATGCCTAATCTCCATCAATTAATCTAAGATAGAGGGGCCGTCACCGACATTTTCATAGCGGGGTTATTTATTGCTGCGATCTTATGTTCTGATTGTTTTTTGATTTTGGTTGCAGGCGCACGCAACCACCAATACCAACATTCATCGCAAGGCTTAATTTGAGACAAAGATGTGCGCGGCGGAATGACAGACTTGAGGCCGTTTGCGGCCCACCAGCTATCAATCCAGCGCTTCTTGAAAGCTACCCTATTTCAAATGTGTGTTTTTGAACCTACCTGTTTGCTCGCTCAATTCATTTTGGATCGGGATATTAAACATCCCGATCCTTGTTTTTTATTTCAATAATCATATCAAATTTTCTAAGGTTAAAAAGTATCGATCAGTCGAGCACAGCGCAACGTACACGCAACCACTCCAGTACTTCCCCTTCAAGGTGGCGCGACATTTCAGACAATACGCGCTGATGGTAGCAATTGATCCAGTGCACTTCCTCACTGTTCAAGGCGGCCAGATTAGCTAGGCGCATATCAAGCGGTACCAGTGTCAGGCTTTCAAAACGCATGAAGCCAGAACCGGCATCCACAATTTCAACCTGATTTTCCAACCGCATGCCATAGGCATCCGCCTTGTAATAACCGGGTTCAATTGTTGTCACCATACCGGCGCGTAAGCTGACCTCATTGATGCGCTTGTCAAAACGTTGCGGCTGCTCATGCACAGAGAGAAAATGCCCAACACCGTGACCAGTGCCATGATCATAATCCAGCCCCATCGCCCATAGCGGACGGCGTGCCAAAGCATCAAGATGATGGCCTTGTGTACCTTGTGGAAATCTGGTTGAGATCATCAGGATCAACCCTTTGAGCACCGCTGTATAGGCATCGCGCACCTCATCCGACAAACAACCAAAGGCTGTAGTACGGGTGGCATCTGTTGTGCCGGTCAGATACTGACCACCGGAATCAAGCAGATAAACATTATCACTGAGAATAGGTGCATTGCTGCTCTCCGAGGCCGTATAGTGACACATAGCAGCATTGGCACCAGCCGCTGAAATCGTACGAAAACTCGGCTCGACAAAATCACCCCCCAACTGCCTGAAAGACAGAATTTTTTCTTCCGCTTCTCTTTCATCAACCGGATTGCCGGATTGGGCACGCTGGCGTCCTTCTGTATCCAGCCATGCCAGAAAGCGGATCCATGCCAACCCATCCTGTCGGTGCGCTGCACGAAACCCTTCCAATTCAACCGGATTTTTCAATGCCTTGATATCTGTCAGAGGGCTACGCTTTAGAACCACCTGTCCGCCTGCCTGCTCCACGGCATATACAAAAGCTGAAGGGGCAAAGCCTGCATCAATCAATGCCACACTGCCTTTGCTGATCTGGCCAATACGGTTCAACAGACTATCAGGCTCGGCAATAGTGATACCATCCAACTCAAAGCCGGAAAGATCATTCGGCAATTTACGCCGGTCGACCAGCCATTGTACGCTGCCATCTCTGCCCGCGATCATGAAAGAGTGCGGCATTGGATTACACGCCACATCCCGCCCACGCACATTTAAAAACCACGCAATATTATCCGGTTGTGCTTCCAGTAAATAATCCGCCCCCGCAACCTCAAGAGCTTGCGCCAGACGAATTTTCTTATCCGCAACACTTTCACCAGAAGACTGCAAAGGAAATGCCATAATCTGGCCAAGCGGTTTTTCAGGCTGATCGCCCCATATTCCGTCTACCAGATCCTCTGTCATAGCCACCCACACACCACCTGCTGCCTGCACTGCGGTAGCACAATCCTGCTCCCAGAGCGGCGGCAAGAGCATGGCATTAAATCCGATGCGCTGACCGGCTTTAACATGATTTCGTAACCAGGATTTCAGCGGATTATTAAAAAAATGCTCAACCGTAAAGGCGCTCATATCGACCTGGTTGCGCACCTGCACCTGATAGCGCCCATCAACAAAAATAACGGCCTGATCCCGCATGATCAAAGCCACGCCTGCGGAACCTGTAAAACCCGTTGCATAGGCCAGCCGTTCATCGTGATTCGCGCAATATTCACCCTGATGCTCATCAAATCGTGGCACCACTAAACCGTCAAGGCGATAAAGCGACAGTTGCGCACGCAAAGCTTGCAAGTGCTGCTTCTGCTTGCTCATTTTACTATCCATTATAGGATTTCCTTACCGTAACACGTCTTTCAAAAGGCGCAGTTTTGCAGGTCTTCGGCAAAATGACAGGCAACCATGCCCGACATCTGCGGCGAAGCTTCACCATTACCGGCACCAACACTATCCATTGCCCGTAATACCGGCTTTTCCTGCTGGCAAAGTGGTCTCGCATGCGGGCAGCGAATATGGAAAGGACAGCCTGACGGTATATTCAGCGGACTTGGCAACTCGCCGGTCAAAACCGGTGCGGCGCGCCTTTCATCCGGATCAAGTGAAGGGGCAGCCGCCAGCAAAGCCTTGGAATAAGGATGCATAGGGGCGGCAAAAAGCTCCTCAGAGGCACCAATCTCAACAATTGCTCCCAGATAAATTACCGCCACCCGATGTGACAAATGCCGCACCAATGGCAGATCATGGGCAACAAATATAATCGATAAACCCAGCTCCTCCTGCAGTTCAAGCAAGAGATTAACCACCTGCGCCTGCACTGAAACATCGAGTGCAGAGACCAGTTCATCGGCCACAAGGCAGCTCGGTTCCAGTGATAAAGCCCGTGCAATTGCAATACGCTGGCGCTGACCGCCGGAGAACTCATGCGGATATTTATCCGCAGCATTTTGTGGTAACCGCACAAGATCAAGCAGTTCAGTTATACGTTGTGCTATTTGCGGGCCTCGGCGCATCTGATGTACACTGATCGTTTCTTCCAACACGTCACGCACTGTCATACGCGGATTAAGCGATGTGTAAGGATCCTGAAACATCATCTGAACACGGCGGTTAAATATCCTCCGCTCCTGCTTGCTCTGGGCATGGATTGTGCGCCCTTCAAACAGGATTTGACCCGAACTCGGCTGATGTAACCCAACTATGCAGCGTGCCAGTGTAGATTTTCCGCAGCCGGATTCACCCACAATACCAAGTGTTTCGCCACGCATGACATCAAGACTTACCTGATTGAGCGCAGATACAACCTGAGCAGGACGGCGCATCACAGCATCGGCCAGAGAGCGCCCTTTGGTAAATTTCATTGTCAGATCACGCACACCAAGCAATGGCGTCGTTTCAATCGCGTCAAGAGCAATTGCCGTCATATCAGGGTTTCTCCGCCAACAGTGTTTGCTGGTTTATGCGCGCGCTTAAAAGGCAATTGCTGCAATTTATGACAGGCTGCCTGCTGCATACCTTCCAAATTTTGCATCAGCGGGCGAACTTGTGCACAGCTGCTGTCACCCAAAAAACATCGCTCGGTAAAGGCACAGCCAACAGGTAAGTCACTCAAAGACGGCGGCGTACCCGGCACCGAATATAATGGTGTGCGCGGAGCAACTCCACGAGGAATGGAGCGCAACAAGCCCTGAGTATAGGGATGACGGGGGGTGCGGATAACTTCACGTGTTGTGCCTGTTTCACACAGCCTTCCGCCATACATCACAGCTACCCGGTCGCAGGTTTGTGCCACCACACTCATATCATGCGTTACCAGAATGACGCTCATATCCATATCGCGTGCGAGTGACTGAATTAGCCGCAAAATCTGATCCTGAATTGTCACATCAAGCGCGGTTGTCGGCTCATCAGCCAATAGCAATTGCGGGTTGGATGCCAGGGCAATGGCAATCATAACACGCTGGCGCATACCGCCTGAGAATTCGTGCGGATAATCATTGAGCCGTGCGGCAGCGGAAGGAATGCCGACCATATCGAGCAATTCTACCGCGCGTTTGCGACGCGCCTGCTTATCCAGCGTCGTATGGGCGGCAAGATTTTCACCAATCTGCAAACCGACCGTAATCAATGGATTGAGGGAAGCCATAGGTTCCTGGAAAATCATCGCGATTTCCCGTCCGCGCACCGCCCGAAGCTGCCCCTCGCTCATGGCAATAAGATCTTGCCCTTTCCACAACGCCTGCCCGTAAACACGCCCGCGTGGCCTGACAATGCCAATCAGCGAGCGCAAAGTTATGCTTTTCCCTGATCCGGACTCCCCGACTATACCGAGAATTTCACCACGCCTAACTGACAAAGACAGGTTATCAATCGCCACAAGCGGGCTTTCAGGCGTACCGAACTCCGTGCGCAATGCACAGATGTCCAGTAAAATATCGCCATTTTTTGTTTTCAAGTTGTTATCGCGCATGATCATGTCCGTCCTTTGGGGCGCAGCAGATCAGCGAATGCATCGCCCATCAAACTAAAGCCAAGCCCGGTCAATACGATAGCCAAGCCCGGCATCAGGCTCATCCACCATGCGGTCAAAATAAAGTTGCGCCCCTCAGCAATCAGAACACCCCATTCTGCTTCTGGTGGTTGTGCGCCAAGTCCCAGATAACCAAGTGACGAGCCAAGCAGAATGGCGAGCGCCATATCGGTCATCCAATAGACGATAATGGGGGAGCTGATATTGGGCAAAAGATGCCGGAAAATGATGCGGCGGTCAGAAAAACCAAGCACAATACCTGCCGCAGCATAATCATTAGCCTTTTGGGTGCGTATTTCCGCACGTGTTAAACGTGCATAATAAACCCAGTTTACGGCGGTAACCGCCAGATACATATTGATCAGACCGGGCCCGAGTACTGCGACAATGGCAATTACCAGAACCAGAAACGGGAAAGTAATAATAGCGTCCACGCAACGGCCGAAAATAACATCGGCAATACCGCCGTAATAGCCGACCAGCGCACCAACGGTAACACCGATCAGCAGGGCAAAAATCGTAGCGAAAAATGCGATTTGCATATCGACCCGATACGCCCAGATAACCCGTGACAGCATATCGCGGCCAAAATTATCAGTACCAAACGGATGTGCAAGACTTGGGCCTTGTTGCATGGCTTCAAGATCAAAAGCCAGCGGATCATAGGGCGCAATCCATTGCGGAAAAAACGCCATTGTCAGCGAGAGTGCAACAATGATGAAACCGGTAACAAATGCCGGTCTCCGGCAAGCGCGCTGCAAAAAAGCAACCACGCGCGACCGGGAGTTATGGTGAGTATGAACAAGCATAGTCATGCGTGACGAAGCCTCGGATCAAGCCAGGATTGCACCAGATCTGTGAACAGGAACACCACAGAAACGGTGATGGCGAAAGTGAGCGTCAGCCCCTGAATCAGCGGATAATCGCGAGCGAAAATGGCTTCCAGCATTAGTCGTCCAAGCCCAGGCACCGCAAATACGGTTTCAGTAACCAATGTGCCGCTCATGAGATTGCCAATGGAAAGCCCAAGCAGCGTTACTGTAGAAACAAGCGCATTTTTAAGCACGTGCCGTGACAGGATGATGCGCCGCGACAAACCTTTCGCGCGTGCAAACTGCACATATTCCGCATCGAAAACATCAATCAGAGAGGCCCTCAGGCTGCGCAAAATAATTGCGGAAATATACAATGCAATACTGAGTGCGGGTAAAAACAAATGGTGCAAACGTTCAGCAAATGTCTGGCCATAACCGCCAACCGGAAACAATCGCAGCTTTGCCGCGAGCACTGTTAAAAGCAGTAGGCCTATGTAAAAAACCGGCGTCGACAGCCCGATCTGAAACATTGAACGAATACTTATATCAGCCCAGCCATTGGGTTTGGCGGCAGCCACAAACGCCAATGGCCCTGCCAGTAATGTTGCAAATAACACAGCATAAAGCGCCAGAAAAACTGTTGTCGGCAAACGATCAAGGATTAATGTCCCAACCTGCTCTTTGAGCATGATGGACGTACCGAAATTGCCGCTCAGTGTATTCTTGACAAACAGAAAAAACTGCATTGGCAAAGGCTGATCAAGGCCGAGATTATGACGAATAATTTCAAGTTGTGCATCGGTGGCTTTAGCATCAGCCATTGCAATGGCCGGATCACCGGGAAGCATACGCACCAGCAGAAAGATGAAAATCATAACCAGAAGAAAGGTCGGGATCATCTGCAACAAGCGTGAACATAGATAAGCGAGCGTAGGCATGGAATAATTTTACCGGAATGCTGGCATGCCGGTTCACAACTTTCAATAAATCGTAAACCGACATGCAACAGTGATTAAAGGGGTAGTGGCCGGATCCAACATGTTTAAGGTTGATCAATCCGGCCAGTCATCTCTGTCACATCGGTCATTTTTGCTTCCACGCAGAGGCAAAGTCATTGATGCCGAGCGGTGTTTGCACATAGCCTTCCACCGACTTTGACAAGGCGGTTGAGAACGGCGTTTCAAACAAGAACAATAATGGTGCCGCATCTGCATAGATTTTCTGCATCTGCTCATATTGATCTTTACGTTTAGCCGGATCAGCTTCAACATTAGAAGCTTCAAACAAGGTGTTAAATTCCGGATTATTCCAGCCGGTACCAACCGATTGGCGAATGTTATAATAGCCAAGCCAACCGGTTACCTGTGCCGGATCATTGATGTCATTTGCCCAACCATAGGTATGAATATCAAACTCTCCGGAGCGGTTTTTGGCGCCACGTGTCGGGTTATCTACCTGTTCTACCACCAGCTTAACACCAAGTGGCGCCCACATCTGCTGCAATGCAGTAAACAGAGTTGAATCCTCCGCACTACCGGCCAGCGTAGTCAGCTTTACTTCAAAACCACCACCAAGTCCGGCCTCGTCCAGCAATGCTTTGGCCTTCGCAATATCATAGGCATAAAGCGGTTCCGGGCCGTAATGCAGATTGGTTGATGCTGCCATCAAGGATGTCATTGGCGTGCCGGTATCAAAGGTAATCAACTTAACCAGCATATCCTTATTGGTGGCATAGTTGAGTGCCTGGCGTACGCGCTTATCCTGCAAAGGATTGGCGCTGCCATCGGTGCGTTTGTCACGCGTATTGATGGGCGCATAAACAATACGGCTCGACGGATAAAGCTCGGCTTTGATCTGCGCATGGGTATTCAGTTCAGCCACCCGCGAAAACGGGATAAACTCAGCACCATCAACTTCACCCGCCTGCAATTTCAAAATACGCGTTGCATCATCAGGAATGATCAGAAACTCAACCTCATCAAGATAAGGCAAAGCTTTGCCATCTTCCCCAGAACGCCAATAATGAGGATTACGCTTCAACACCATACGCGAACCCTGACTGCGTTCAGTCATAATGAACGGCCCCGAACCCGCCTGACCATTTAGAAAAAATGCGCGTGACTTATCCTGATCTGTCGCACCTTCAGCCTTGCTGAATGCAGCTTTAGGTATGATGGCAGTATTGAAGCTGGCCAGAACTGCCAAGAGTGTAGGGTCCGAGTTTTTCAGACTGATGGTAATTTTATTTCCGTCAGCGCTAATTTTATCTACAGAACCCAACAAGCCTGACCATGGACCAAGCGCACTGTCACGGGCACGATTAAGTGAGAACACCACATCCTCACCGGTAATCGGCGCACCATCAGAGAATTTAAGACCTTCACGCAAGGTCAGATCAATGGTCTTACCATCGGCTGATGTCGCAAAATGCTCTGCAAGTGCCGGTACAATCTGGCCATCGCTATCATTGCGCAGCAAGGTTTCATACAGGCTGGTAACCAGCCAGATATCCGGATTTCTATCGGCATAAATCGGATCAATGACTGTGCTGTCATCATAACGAGCAAATGTCATCTTTCCGCCGCGCTCAACCGCTTGCGCTATCGTTATTGCACTTCCGAATATACAGACTGCCCCCAACAGCAGTGATGTCAGTTTTTTCATACTAGCCTCCCCCCAGTAGTTTCCTCTTATCTGTTACCTGCATAACTGCTGCAGACCATCTTTTGTCGGCAAACCGGACATGAAATGCTTGGCTTCAGACGGGAATATGTTAAGTTTCCCTAAAGTTTTGAGCCTGCAATTAACAGGAATCCTACATAACTTTAGCAACACTAAAGTTCTTAAGTGAATATGAGTCAAGTGGAAATCCGACATGAATGCGAAAGAATCGGCTAAAAAAAACACGCCTGCGAACAATGAAAGCCTTGGTGCCTTATTGCGGCAGCGCCGTAAGGCGATCGGCATGACGATGAAAGAGGTCGCCAAACAGGCAGACCTTACGGAAGGTTTTATCAGCCAGATTGAGCGCGGCATTTCCACACCGTCGCTGATGACACTTTATAATGTGGCAAATGCGCTTGGCACCAGTATAGATTCTTTTCTCAAACAGACACCACAACACGAACACTCGATCATTTCACGCGCAGGCTCACGCCGCGGCTATAATATTGAAACACCGGAGCGGGTATATGAATTGCTGGAACACGGTTTCCCCGGCGCTCAGCTCAACGGATGTATCACGCATATACCTGCAGGCTACACTTCTGAAATGACTTCACACGAAGGCGAGGACTTCCTCTATCTGATCGAAGGTGAATTAATCTACGAAATCAATGGCAAGGAATATCACCTGAAAGCTGGTGATACATTACATTTTCCATCCTCGCTGCCACATCGTGCCCGCAATATCGGTACCGGTCCAGCCCGTGAATTATGGGTGGGCACCACACCGGTATTTGCCCGTCAATCTGAATAAGCCAAATTTCATGCTGAGCCCGCCTGCGTGTGAGAGGCCCTAAACAACATGCGCGTGTAGTCACTTTGCATTTCACCGGAGCGTAACTGCTCGCGTGTCAAAGTTTCAACACAGCTCGCATTCTGCATGACCATCAACCTGTCACACATATAGGAAATCACAGCGAGGTCATGGCTGACAATTATAAATGTCAGGTTCAGCTCCGTACGCAACCGGTTGAGCAGATTAAGAATTTCAGCCTGAACCGACACGTCTAGTGCTGAAGTCGGCTCATCCAGCAGTAATATTTCCGGCGACAGTGCCAAAGCACGCGCAATAGCCACCCGCTGGCGCTGACCACCAGACAGTTCATGCGGATAACGAAAACGGTGGGCTTCAGTCAAACCAATCATTTGTAAAAGCTCGACAACCCGCGCTTCGACATTATCCATGCGATTAATATGCATAGGCTCGGCTATTGCCGGACCAATAGTATAACGCGGGTGCAATGAGGCATAGGGATCCTGAAAGACCATTTGCACCAACGGCACCAGATTTTTACGTTTGGCCTTGCGCATATTCAATCCGGCAATATCAATATCTCCGTTCCAATCACTGTTCAGCCCCATCACGGTGCGCAAAATAGTCGACTTCCCTGAGCCGCTTTCTCCGACCAGCCCAAAGCTTTCGCCCTTTTTCACATGTAAACTGACATCACGCACGGCTATAGCATCACCAAAATGCACATTCAGATGATCAATCCTGATCATGATACAGCCCTCCCCCAATGTGCCTGACGCTCAAGCACAGGCAGCGGCGTTAAAGGGCCGTCAATGCTTGGCAGGCAGGCCAAAAGCCCACGCGTATAAGGATGTGTCGCCTCATGCATACGGCGCGCATCAAGCGTTTCGACAATTGATCCTGCATACATAACCAGTACCCGATCACAAAAGCGTGCGACAAGATTGAGGTCATGACTGATAAATATCAGCCCCATACCACGTCTGCTGACAAGCTCATCCATAATATCCAGCACCTGCGCCTGCACACTGACATCGAGTGCAGAAGTTGGCTCATCGGCAATCAACAACTCCGGTTCGCGCACCACCATCATGGCAATCATAACGCGCTGCCCCATACCGCCGGATAATTCATGCGGGTAAAGATCAAAGACACGCTCCGGCGCTCTGATATGGACGGCTTCGAGTATTTCAAGCGCTTTTTTGCGCATCATGGCCCGCGACAAAGAGCGGTTGCCGATATAAATGGCTTCGACAATTTGCTGACCAATCCGCATAACTGGATTGAGTGAAAATTTCGGATCCTGCAGGATCATTCCCATACGATCACCGCGCAACTGGCGGCGCGTGCGTGGTGAAGCACTCAGCAGATCAATATCTTTAAACTGCATGACATCAGCAGATACGCTGGCATAGGCGGGTAAAACGCCCATGATTGCACGGCTTGAAAGGCTTTTACCCGAACCGCTCTCACCGACAATCCCCAACTTCTCATGGCCAACAGTAAAAGAAACGCCTTTAACGGCTTCAGTGACACCGCCACCTTCAGCAGGAAAACCGATCCTCAGATTTTCAACATGTATTAACGGCATCATATGCGCCTCCGCAAATGTGGATCAAGCAGATCACGCATCGCATCACCTAAAAGATTGAAACCAAGGCTGACTGTAAAAATTGCAAAGCCCGGAATTGTGGCTACCCACCATTGATCAAAGATGAATTTGCGGCCTGTTGAAATCATGGCACCCCATTCAGGTAATGGTGGCTGTGCACCCAGCCCGATAAAGCCGAGGCCGGCTGCAGTCAGGATAATACCAGCCATATCCAGTGTCATCCGTACGATCACCGAAGACATGCACATGGGTATAATGTGCCTGAATATTATGCGCATTTGTGAGCCGCCGGCCAAACGCACGGCGTTCACATAATCACTGTCACGTACGATCAGGGCCTCTGCACGTGCAAGCCGTGCATAAGGCGGCCATGCGGTCAGTGTTATAGCTAATGCAGCATTGACAATGCCGGGCCCGAGTGCGGCCACGAAAGCCAGCGCCAGCAATAATTTAGGCACAGCCAAAAACACATCTGTAATACGCATAAACACCGCATCCAGCCAGCCACCATAGGTTCCGGCCATCGCGCCGATAATCAGCCCTATCGGGGCGGATGTTAGTACCACCAGCCCGACAATCAGCAAGGTCAGCCGCGACCCATAGATAATGCGCGTAAAAATATCACGGCCGAGCTCATCTGTGCCAAACCAGTTCGCCGCATCAGGTGGTGACAAACGCCGTGCCAAATCAGGCAGATATGGATCATGCGTTGCAATCAATGGCGCCAGCAGTGCAGACACAACAAGTACGCCAATAATGAACAGCCCGACCATACCCAGACTGTTTTTAGAAAACCGCGCTGCAAATTGCCTGAACTGGTTTAGACGAGCTCGCCGCAACAGGCGACGGCTTTCGGCAAGGCTTATGTTTGATATTGTCATCTTGGCAACTCTGTCAGCGTTTGAGATTGGAACGCGGATCCAGCATGCGATAGAGCATGTCGGACAACATATTCAGAACAATGAACACTGCACCGATCAGCACCGTACCACCAAGTACCGCATTCACATCGGCACGAAACAGCGAGGACGCCAGATAATTACCGATGCCGGGCCATGCAAAAATGGTCTCAATCAGCACTGACCCCTCGAGCAAACCACCGTAAGACAGTGCAATGACAGTGACCAGCGGGATGGCTGCATTGCGCAACGCATGCAACATCACGGCACGATATTCGGTTGCACCTTTCAAACGGGCGGTCAGTACATATTCACGGGTTAACTGATCAAGCATCATAGATCGTGTCATGCGTGAAATATAAGCGAGACTAAAATAACCAAGCAGTACGGCCGGCAATACAATATGGCTGCATGCATTACGGAAGACCTCCCATTCACCGGCAAGCGATGAATCAATCAGGATTGATCCGGTCACCGGCCTCACTATACCCTGATAGAACACATCCACTTGTCCGGGGCCTGAAACCCAATCAAGTTTAAAGTAGAACACATAAAGCCCGACCAACCCCAGCCAGAAAATCGGGACTGAATAGCCAATCAGTCCGATAATACGTATCAGCTGATCCGGCCATCGATTATGCCAATAGGCCGAGGCAACCCCTGCAGGCACACCGATCACGGTGCCGATTAAAAGCCCAAGTGTTGCCAGCTCAAGTGTAGCGGGAAAAAACCCTGCCAGATCCTTAAGAACCGGCCTGTTGGTAACAAAAGATGTTCCGAAGTCGCCTTGTAAGACCTTGCCGACATAAGAAACAAATTGTTGCCAGAGCGGCTGATCCAGCCCCATCTCCAGAAAGACCCGCTGATAGACCTCTTCACTGGCTTTTTGACCAACTACCGATAAAACCGGATCAATGGGAACAACGCGACCAATAAAAAAGGTTAAAGCCAGCAGCCCGAGAAGCGTGACAGCGATCGTCACCAGCCATGACAAAAGCTGGCCGGAAAGAGAGAATAACCGGGTGGTGAAAGCTATGGCCATCGAACCGCTCCGCATAAAGATAAAAATCCGGGAAAAATGAGGCAGCGGCAAAATATAAAACTATGCCGCTGCAATCTGTTGCCGCGTTATTTGGTTACATTCCAATAGCGGTCATCAGAGAAAGTCTGACCAAGCACCAGGCCTTTAATTTCAGCACGCGTTGCCACTTTGCGCACCTGCTGGAACATGTAGAGAAATGGCGATGTGTCGGTATGTTTTTTTTGCAATTCCTCATACATGGCACGGCGCTTATCGGTATCCTGTTCACGCACTGCCGCCATTGCATCTTGCGAGAGCTTGCCAGCATCCCAGCCAAAACGATCCGCAAGACCAGTCGAACCATCCGGTGCATCTTTTTTATTCACTGCAAAAGCCTTCGCATTGGAATGGGGATCCGGATAATCCGGCCCCCAAAGACCAAACCAGATATCAAGACTTGCCGAGCGGTAGCGCTCAAGCCATTGCTGGCCATCCACCACTTCAAGATTGAGCTTCACACCGGCCTGCGCCATAGTTGCCTGAATGGCTTGGGCGAAATCGGTATAAGGCGGCGTATTCCAGACCACAGAATCCAGTGTAAACTCGCCTGATATACCTGCTTCACTCAGCAGGGCTTTGGCCTTTTCCACATCAAGGTCATAGGGTTTATAGTCCAGCGCGCCGAGAAAGCCGTTAGGCACTAAAGTCTGATGCACTTCCATTGTGCCTCGTGAGATCGTGTCAACAATCCCCTGATAATCAACCAGATATTTTAGCGCTTTAACCACCTGCGGCTTAGCAAGATGCTCATTACGAACATTCAGCCCCATGTAATAAATGGTACCGGAGCGGCCATCGACGACCGTTGTGCCGGACTTCTCACCCAGAGCACCAAAATCATCAGGGCCAAGCTTATTGGCAATATCGATATCGCCTTTTTCCAGTAACAGGCGTTGAGCTGCACTTTCAGGAATATGCTGCAGGAAAATCCGCTCAACAGGTTTCCCGTCTTTCGGTGCATCACCGGTAAAGTTAGGATTCCGTGTCAGTAGAATTGATTGTTTCGGCTCCCAGCGCGTCAACATATAAGGACCTGAACCAGCGGAGTTTTCAGCTTTCAGCCATGCATTGCCGAAATCTCCATCCACCTCATGTTCCTGCACAAGCTTGGAATCGACGATACCGCCGACATAAGACGAGAGACAATAATACAAAAATGACGGTGCATAAGTATCAGCAATCTCAATGACCAAAGTCTGGTCATCAGTTGCCTTAATACGGTCTTTAACATTTTCCTCAGTTAGCCCGAACTGCGATAGGATAAATGCCGAACGCGACTTCATTTCAACCACACGACGCAGCGAATATTCAGCGTCTTTAGCGGTTACCGGATTGCCGGAAGCGAATTGCATGCCGTTACGCATTTTAAACGTGTAAGTCTTGCCATCCGCAGAGACATCCCAACTCTCAGCCAGTACACCAACAATCTTGGACGGATCTTCAGGCGCAAAACTGACAAGCGGTTGATAAATCTGGTTAGCTGTCAAAACACCCCCAACCTCGGAAACTTCACCCGGGTCAAGCGTAATAATATCATCAATCGCATCGGCCACCACCAGCGTATTCTTAGGTGTTGCGGCAAGCGAGTAAGAACTTGTCAGCGCCAGACCGACAAGCGCTCCGGTAAAGACTTTAAGCATTTGCATATTTGCCTCCATTTTTAGCGGACAGTTTTACTGCTTACCGCCTGATCCCTTATTGTTATTCTCAGTTTAGTCACGTCTGATCCGATCCGGCGCAACCCATGCCGGATTATTCCGGAAAGACCCGCATTGTTCCGACCCATAATTCTGTCGCTGTTTCAAAACCGGTATTACGTAAACGATGCGTTTGTGAGGATGGGAAATGCAATGTGCCACCCTGCTCCAGCGGATAATCCACACCATCAATTTCATAAATAACGGAGCCGCGGATCAGATAAATGAAATCCTCACCCTCATGGCTCATGAGATCCGATTCATACCCCGGCGGCACATGTGTCATACATGCATTCAGTTTTGCCCCGCTAAAGCCCGGCTCCAACAACTCATAGTGCCGCTCACTATTATCAATGCGGATGATCTGCCGGTCATGCCTGTGGCTGACACTTTTACCGCGCCGCTCCAGTGGTGCCGATACAAAACGATCCACTGGCACATTAAGTGCTTTGGCAATCGCATAGAGCGAGGTCAGTGACGGCTTGCTGATACCACGCTCAATTTGACTGATAAAACCTGATGTCAGGCCACAGCTTTGTGCAATTTCACGTAAGGTTTTGGCCGCTTTTTCGCGCTCAAATCTAATGCTTGCGCCAAGATCGTGCCCCGCCGAATAATGACCTGATGAATCTGCTGCGTTTTCCGATGGCAAAGACGTGCCGGACTTGTTGATTTGCAAGTATCGCCCCCTCTGCTAACCTGACAGTATCAATCAATAAACTTTAGTCACACTAAAGTCTCATATATCAGTCTGTCAACAGAGTTTTACCGATCTCGCTATTTTTTTGGATATACTGAACTTGCCGCGCCATAATAATAGTGACATCCGGAAATGCAGCTATTCGTGTTAGGAAGCCTCAATGTGGACGACAGAGAACGGCGCCCGGCTGCTCCTGAAGAGGTTGTTTCGGAGCTATTCTTTTTTGAAGAAGCTATTTTTGATGGCAATTATCAGGGGCCGGTCTTTGCCAAGGATCAAAAGAAGGCCATGTACAGCCCGAGCGCAGAGATCGTGAACGGTCCGATGTTGCCAAGGGCTTCGAAGTATTGCCACGGCGCTGGGTTGTTGAATACACTTTTTGCGTGGCTGGGGAGATGTCCAAGGCTGGCAAACTATCTTGAGAACCTGTCGAGAAACGCACTCGCCTTACTCAAATTAGCATCAATTGGCCTCATGCTACGAACACTTTGTTCAACATGATAAGCTCTCAGATCGACTCGCAAACTTTTAACGGCATGTTGGCCGTTCAATTCAGATTTTTACTTGGCACTCCGATAAAGCTCTAGAATAGCTTGGCTGTATATGTGCTATTTGAAGCTTTGTCCGCTCATTACCGATAATTGCCCAGTCATCCGGCCAATCAAATTGAAATGCTTCCCAAGATCAAAGCTTAGAGGGACAAATGTACCTCGAACGGATGTCTACTTGTGTATATGCAGATCAGCATTCCATTGGCGCGCAAAGGTTACGACACGACTATACAACCCCTCATAGCCCAAAATGAACCGGTCAGAATACAACAAATTCACGATGTACTTTTGTTTGCAAGGTTTACGATCTTCCGTCTTTAACCATACAGTCAAACGGTCAGAAAATGGGTCGAGCTTGCTTGTGGTGCTGCGCTGAAACTTTGGCACAAGCCATTGAGACGTAAGTATTTGCGGATGGTGTTCCTGGATAATCCTGTTCGTTGGGCGAACTCCCGTAACGATAGTTCGCGCCGTTAATGCCAGCGTCGGCCAACGCTCAATAATGCCACGTTTATCACTCCAGAAGTAAGAGCCTTGACCAAAAAATTAATGAGCACCCAAGCAAAATCGAGATTGGATGTGACGCGATACTTGTGCCGGATGGCCAGATTAGAAAGCTCAGTATTACAGCGCAAAATAGAACCAGGCCTAAATCTAGATGAGAGGGAGGGGCCAGCTGTCACGCGTAGCAGTCGTCACATGACTGCCCACTTACCAATCTTTCGTGGATGTTGGCGGCGTTTGAACCTGAACTACGGCATTGGCTAACAGGTGAATGCTAATCTAATGTCCGAAACGGAGCGCTAGACGAGCTTCACCATTACCGCCATGCTCGCACTTCTTGCGATTGTCCATCACCCCTCATCACAGTCATTAAGTATTGTACATGGTTGCTTGGTTCATTACGCCCGATTTGAACCTGTTTCAGCAAGGTATTAGTATTTGCTAACAAAAGAAGGTCTTGGTAAGTTTGAGGAATTCTGGACAACAAAATACCATCAGCCTACTGATTGAATTGATTGTTTTGATTTTGATTGCGGGGCACGCAACCACCGATACCGACATTCATTAGAGGTAGCCATATAGCAGCGCATAATGGATATATAACTAAGTCTTTTCAACTAATTCTTGCAGATCGCTAAGCACGATGCCTATCATTAAACCGGCAGCAGGCCAGTTTGCTTCAGATTCGGCAGACACTAAAAAAGTAATAAGTTCACTCTACCGCTGTTACCACTGGTAAGATATTCTCTTCAAGCGGAGGAATTTCAAGCATAGTGCTGAACAATGCCAACGTACGGCGATGGAACGGCGTAATCTTTACGACCGATAGAATAAATCAGTTCGTAAGCTAGGGCAACAGCGCCGCCAATCACTACGGACGCTGCCGGTTGAACCGGGAAATACATAGCCGCGAGGTTTTTAACAGTTAGACCCCAAAGGCATGGCCATTTTTTAGATAGGCGTAACCGCTAAGCCTCTGGAAATTGTCACAGTGGTAGATTTGGGGTTAGAGACTTCGCGCGAACCCACTTTACGATCGCTACGCCAAATCTCATATATAAGATTGAAACAGTCACCGCTGAAGTACCAAAGCAACCAATTCCGTCTGCCTGCCGGTTCCGGTTTTCTCGAATATATTGCGCATATGAAAGGCAACAGTAGAGCGCGAGACACCAAGGTCAGCCGCGATTTGCGTCAGCTTCCCACCTTTACTGAGCGCTTGTATGATCCGTATTTCTGCGGGTGTAAGGCCATAAGCTTCCGCCAGTTTTGTAAAATTGGGTGTAGCCGGCCGCAATAGGCGCGCCGAACGAATACGCCCGATTTGACGCAGACGGGTTTCGATGGTCGCCAGCAAGAGATCATAATCGATTGGCTTAACGAGGTAATCATCCGCGCCAAGCCGCTTGCCATCGACGATGTGTCGGGGGTCGGCAAGAGCCGAGAGGAACACAAACGGAATTTCGGTATAATCAGGCCCCTTTTCTTGCAGGGCCTTAAGCACACCATATCCATTGAGACCAGGCATGGAGATGTCGCAAAGAACCAGATCGGGGCAGACACGCGCCAGCTTGTCGAGCGCTTGCCTGCCATTGCTGGCTTCGAGGACATCATACCCCGCCTCGACCAGTTCGTCCACGATGTCACGCCGCAATTGCACTTCGTCTTCAATACAAAGGATCACAAACGGCTCCGCGATCATACCGTCTCCTTTCTTAAGGTCACGGGCGCAACAGCATCGCAAACAGAGGCAGAGCGTGGCAGCGATATCGCCATTCGAAATATGTCTGGCTCCGAAGCTTGCAATTGCACATCGCCGCCCTGCAAGCGCGCAAGCGCTTTTGCCATATAAAGACCAACGCCAATACCGGGACAGCCTTCAGTATTGCTGCCGCGATAATAGCGATCAAAAAGCAAATCAGGCACGAACACCCCTCTAGGTGATCCAATATTGGTCACGATGCACGTGATCCGTGACTCGTCACAAGCGAAGCTGACCGTGATCGGGGTCGCCTTCGGTGAATATTTCACGGCATTGGACAGAAGGTTAGTCAAAATGTGTTCCGCATGCACGGGATCACAATAGGCAACAGGCGAAACACCGTCAGGAAGCGTCACTGTGATCTGTCGCCAGCCCATATCCTCATCCTGCCGCGCGCAGATATCCGCAACGAGGTGGTTGAGGTCGCATTCTTGGCTACGGACTTCTATCTGGCCTGCATCGAGCTGTGCGGCATCGAGGGTGCTTTCCACCAGCCGAACCAGACGCGCGATGGCGCTGCGGGCCTGGTTGCCCCGCTCCATTATCTCTGCCGGCGCAAGTCGGTCGCGTCGGCGGATCAGGCGCTGAAGCGCTGAATCGACAAGAGCGAGCGGGGTGCGGAACTGATGAGAAATCATGGTGCCAAAATTCCTATAAAGATCAGCTGTATCACGTTCTCTGGTCAGCGCCGCCTCAAGCTCCTGCGTGCGCGCCTGCACCAATTGCTCCAGATGGTCGCGATGATCCGCAATCTCCCGTTGCGCCGCCCTGCGTTTGGTAACGTCCGAGACCAGTAGGATTGTGCCAATGATGCGCCCGCCGTCACGCAGTGAGAAGCAGCGCAAATCGACATAAAGAGGGCTAGTCTGGTATGGGGGAAAGAATGGTTGATCCAACAATGCAACTGCTTTGCCCTGAAGAGCGCCGTCAATTGCCTGCTCGATCCGGTCGACCGCGAAAAAGCCTGATAATTCTCCCAGCGCACCACCTGTTGCCCGATCAGCACCAACACGAAAGAGCCGTTCGGCAGCCTCGTTCCAGACCGTGCAGCGTCGATCCATATCGACAGCGATAATGCCTTCATCGCTGGATCCGATCAGGAGTTCGGAAAATGCCTTTTCCTTGTTGAGCAAGCGAGTCCGTTGCCTTGCATCGCGGATCGCCAGCAGAAAATGAACGCAAAGCATCGAACCTGCCAATGATATGCCGATCATGGAGATAATGATTTGCCACAGCTGCTTGCGCGTGACATCAAGCGTCGCGCCAAGATCGTCCCATTCGGCCACCATTGCCTTGTTGGCAGCTTCAGTGAGCGTCGCATTGTAAGGAGCCAGCAGAGCTCTGATACGCGGCATTGTCGCCAGGCTGGGGCTCTTCAGCAATGAGCCGAGTTCGGGCAGGCTTTCCCGCAACGCATCCAGAGAGTCCGACGCGCCAAGTGCTTCCATCCGCCGACGTTGCGGGCCATCATCAAGCAAGGCAAGCCGGCTGAGGAATATGTTCAGGCGCAACTCCATCTGCGCATGATCAATTTCTCCGGAAGCGCTGTTCGCGATGGCCTCGCTCAGCTGAAGGCTTGAAATATGCGCCCGTGAGATCACCCACAGCATGTTCTGGGTGGCCTCAATGCGCATGTTGCGTTCGATATCGGACAGGCGCATCAGAGAGAATGCGAGCAGAACGACAAAGATGGCGATGGCCGAAACAGGCAGCGCGACGCCCAGCAATGCACGTGCGCGCCTACTCATCGAATTTCCAGCGATTTCAATTGCCAAACCCAACGATAATCAAAGCGGATATCCTGCAACTCGGCATGCTGGTCACGTGGGTAGACAATCCATAGCGGCCCCTTATCGCTCGGCAGTAGCGGTTTGCCGTCCAGCTCATAGGCAACAAGAACGTCGAATTGGTCAAATTCCTCGACTGCGATTTCAATCGCGTAATCATTTAGGGCTCTCGCCGTCACGACTGTGCCATAGGAGCCGACATGCGCCAAAAGATCTCTCATAAGAACGCCGTCAAAGCGGTGTACGCCATCTGTGACAGCGGTGGTTGTTTCGAGCCGCGCTGGAGGTAGTGTCCGCAGCTCCACAATGTCGAAATGTGCCACCCCTTCCGCATCGCCCTTCGAAATAGCGCCGCTCACCTCAAGTATGGAGGGTGGCAATATTGACTGATCCTGACCACTGACTTCAGAGGAAAAGTAAAACAACATGGCTGTCAAAATAGAAAAGAAAAATACCTGCAAATCGACGCGCCTCCCTCCAAGTTGATCCCTATTTCTTTATGCCCTCTTATTTTATATTGTTTTCCGCCTTGGCACATTTTGACTAATTATACCCAGTTTTAGCGACATGTCCCTATCCAAATGGATGGGGCATGCCTGCTTTGCTTCTGCTAAAGTTTCCCGAGCGGACCTAAAAGGCAAGGTTATATAGAGGCGGGATGAAGCATGTGGGATTTTAGAATCAGTGGCGCGCTCACAATGATGGCGCGGACCATGCCGTTCATTATGCTGCGGATGGTAGTCTACTTCGGTATTGCCGTTGGCTATGTCTTGCTGACAGGGACCGGTGCCGGTATCGGCTATGGCGTGGGCGGCTTCGGTGATGAAGGATTTCAGGCAAACACAACACTATGGGGCGGAGTTATGGGCTTTGGCCTGTTTGGCGCTATCATGTACTGGGCGCGCGAATATATCCTCTATATCGTCAAGGCGGGTCATATCGCGGTATTGGTGGAACTGATCGACGGCAAACCAATGCCGGATGGCAAGTCGCAGATCAACTATGCGACAGCGGTGGTGAGAGAACGCTTTGCTCAGGCCAGCGTCCTGTTTGCTATCGACCAGCTGGTGAAGGGTGTGATCGGCGCGATCACCGGGTTGGTGCGCGGTATCCTGAGCATCCTGCCCATTCCGGGTGCGCAGCAGCTTTCGGGTATCCTAAACGCCTTTCTGCGGGTTGCTGTTGGTTTCATCGACGAAATCATTCTCGCCTATGCAATCCGCACTGGCTCGACAAACCCTTGGGGATCGTCCAGGGAAGCGCTCGTGCTTTACGGCCAAAACTACCGTGTCATGCTCAAAAACGCCGCCTGGCTAGCGATCATTGTCTACCTTCTGAGCTTTCTGGTGTTTCTGCTGATGCTCGCGCCAGCAGCTCTAGTAGTCTACGTGATGCCTGGCGCTTGGGCAGCCGGTGGCTTCGTGTTCGCGCTCTTGTTTGCCTGGAGCGTCAAGGCGGCATTGCTGGAGCCGTTCGCCATCGCCTGCCTGATGCAGGTGTTTTTCAAAACCATCGAAGGTCAGCAACCAGATCCCCAATGGGACGCAAGGCTGGAGCAGATGTCGGCCAAATTCCGCAAGCTGAAGGCGCGCGCCATGGGAACGTCAGGTTTTTCCGGCCCGCGTAGCGACAGTGACGTGCAGCCCGCATGAAACAATTTAGCGAACGAAACACCATGATGAAAGCTCTGAAAACGGCACTGATCGCGGCCAGCGCCATCACCACCCCACTGTCAGTCGCTGCGGCAGCAGAAGACGTGATCATCGTTTATGACGCCTCCGGCTCGATGTGGGGACAGATCGGCGGCACTAGCAAGATCGAGATCGCACGCGACGTGATGACCGATCTCGTGACCGGCTGGTCCGACGACATCAATCTCGGCCTGGTCGCCTATGGACATCGCTCAGAAGGCGACTGCCGCGACATCGAAACATTGATCGAACCGGGACCGCTCGACAGGGCAAGATTCATTAGCACGGTGAACGGCATCCGCCCGAAAGGAAAGACGCCGATTTCCGCAGCCGTCCAGCATGCCGCAGAACTCTTGTCCTATCGCGACACCCCCGCCACGGTCGTGCTCATTTCCGATGGTCTGGAAACCTGTCAGGCCGATCCTTGCGCGTTGGCCGAGCAACTCGCCCGTCAGGGCGTGAAGTTCACAACCCATGTCGTCGGCTTCGACCTTGAGGACGAGGCCCATGCCAGCCTCGCCTGCATTGCCGAAAACACTGGCGGCGTCTTCGTTCCGGCCCAGAATGCTGCCGAGTTGAAAGATGCGCTGGTGCATATACAGTCGGTCATGGATTTGCAGCCAATGGTACAGCAAGAGGTCGAACCAACACCCGAACCGGAGCAGGAAGCAGAAATAAAGATCCAAGCGCCCGAAGTGGTGACCACCGGAGCAAGCTTTAAGTTGACGTGGTCGGCCTCCATCCACCCGGAAGATTACGTCACTATCGTTCCTGCGGGAGCTGAAGCAGGTAAATACACCAACTATAAGCGCGTGCGCGATGTCACTGAAAACAAGTTGACGGCACCTGCCGAGCCCGGCCTGTACGAAGTACGCTATGTCTTGCGTGAAGGGGGCCGCACCATGGCTTCCACCCCTGTGGAAGTCGTTGAGGCCGAAATGGGCATTGCCGCGCCCAAAGAAGTGATCACCGGCGCAAGCTTCAAGGTGACTTGGTCGGCTTCGATCCACCCGGAAGATTACGTCACAATCGTTCCTGCCGGAGCTGAAGAAGGTAAATACACCAACTATAAGCGCGTGCGCGATGTCACTGAAAATAAGTTGACGGCACCTGCCGAGCCCGGCCTGTACGAAGTACGCTATGTCTTGCGTGAAGGGGGCCGTACCATGGCTTCCACCCCTGTGGAAGTCGTTGAGGCCGAAATGGGCATCGCCGCGCCCAAAGAGATGACCACCGGCGCAAGCTTCAAGGTGACCTGGTCGGCTTCGATCCATCCGGAGGACTATGTCACAATCGTTCCTGCGGGAGCTGAAGCAGGTAAATACACCAACTATAAGCGCGTGCGCGATGTCACCGAAAACAAGTTGACGGCACCCGCCGAGCCCGGCTTTTACGAGGTGCGTTATGTGCTGCGGGAAGGTGGACGCACAATGGCTTCCACCCCCGTGGAAGTAATCACGGCTGAAGTGACAGTCAGCGGTCCAGATGTCGCGCGAGCGGGAAGTAAAATTAGTGTCACCTGGTCGTCTTCAATCCACCCAGAGGACTATCTCACCATTGTTCCCGCCGGGACCGCTGAGGGAAAGTATGCCGACTATATTCGGGTTCGGGACGCACGTGCAGGCGATATGAAAGCGCCAGCCGAAACCGGACTTTACGAAATCCGCTATGTGCTGCGCGAAGGCGCTCGCACCCTTGCCAGCCACCAGCTGGAAGTGGTGGCGGAAGACGCGCCGCTGGATGACGGAGCTGGGCTCAAGACACCGGCGCAGGCGGGTGTTAACGAGACGATCACCGTGTCGTGGAGCGCGGAAAACGGGAGCGCAGATCAGCGCATCGCTATTGCCCGCCCAGATCAGGCTGATTTCAGCTGGATCGATGCCCTCAAGGTTGGGACAGAAAAGTCGCTGGAATTGCAGATGCCTGCACAAGCCGGAATCTATGAAGTGCGGTTTCTTGACATCAGCGGCCGTAGGGTTCTCGGTCGCTCAATTGTGGAGGTCAAGTGAATATGGCCCGCGTACTCACGGTAGCGCTTGCTACAATCACGCTCAGCATCGTCGCTTATCCGGCGCAGGCCGAAATCGACGGACACGGACCAGATGCCTGGCGCGTCACGGGTGTCTCCGCCAACGACGGCCTCAACGCCCGGATGGGGCCCGGTACCAACTATCCGGTGATCGAAAAATTCGCTCACAATGAGCGCAGCATGCAACAGATCACCTGCGTGCCGTTCTACACGGCAGCCCATTATACGGTGATGTCGGAGGCACAGATCAGGGCGCTGCCGCCACGTTGGTGCCTGATGCGCAACAAAGGGATGAACAAGGCCGGCTGGGTAGCACAACGCTACATCACGCCTGATGGCAGTGAACCCATCGCCACGGCAGCAAAGACCCATCCGGCGCAGCCTGTACATGAGCCCTATACAGCTGCCCCTGATATCGATCCGGTTGGCCAAGCACAGGATTTGGTGCGAGAAATTTACGAACGCCAGTTCCAGTCAGAAAACAGCAAGCTGCCAAGCGCGTTCGATCCGAAGGTGTCCAAGAACTACTTTACCGACGAGATTGTCGCCTGGCTGGCCTCAGGCAAGCTTGGTGCACATCCGCTTTACGGCGCTCAGGACTTCGATGTCGCCTTAGAAGAACCGATGCCTGATCCTCGCCAGCCGATGCTCCGCGGCATGATCACTATCAACGTCGATTTCACCAATTTCGGCAAGAAACAGCGCGCGGTGTTTTACCTTCGTGCTGACACCACAAAATCTGGCGCACCGTTGCGGATTTTCCGCGTCGAGCATGACGGCTGGTCATATCCATAAGCACTGGAGAGCGAAATGTTCACGCAAAAACCCAAAACGCAAAGGCGCCGTACGCGCATCGCTCTCCTGATCGCTTCGTGCGGCAGCCTTATGCTTGTCGGGTGCAGTGCAGAGGCGGAAGCACCGACAGCACAGAGCGTTCCCACGGCTGGATCAGGTGTTCTGGAAACCACCGCAGGTCGCTACGAGTTCACGCCGACAACATGTGCCTTCTATGAGCAGGATGGAGCCTACGATATTGAGCTCCGAGGTCCCGGAACGACGCCAGACGGCGAAAAGCTCTTCTTCGAACTGTCGTCAACGGCGAATGCACTTACCATTGGCCTCGGCGTCGATCGTCCCTACGCCAGCCCTGAGCGGAAGATTCAGGCGGGTCGGGTCGTTTCGCAGGAGTTTGACATCGTTGTCACCGGCGAAAAGCTGTCGGTTAAGGATCTGGTGCTGGTCAATGAGAATGGCGCGCCCGTCGGGAATGGCGCTAACCTCAGCATCGATTGCAGCACACAGTAAGAATAGATTGAATTTCAATGAAAATCTACGGAAATGCCGACGACGACTAGGCATTTTTTAGTCTCTGACTTCTCACATTAACTTCTTGTTTATACAGAGAGACAGGAAGCATCTAAGTCATATTTAGCGAAACGTGAATAATTTATTGCACGCGCGAAATGCCCTACCGAATGTTTCCGCTCACACGGCAATCTTACCCGTTTCAACACAGAACAGAAGTAGACTTCAGGCGATCATTTTCAGTTTCTAGGGGCGTGTTATGACAAGGCTGTCAACGAAATGTTCAGCTGTGCCGTCAATGGTATTTCCCCATTTTTATTGGGGTTTTGTAGTAGAACTCAAGCGGCCATTTTCATTTTTGTATCTGTATCATCTCCCCGATGTCCATATTTGGTCTTTCGTTTCTATATGTCCAGAACCACTTAGTGGCGAATTCCTGGGCCTCCTCAGTGTGAACCGTACCGGGTTTGCCGGAGGCTCCAACTTCTGAGAGAGTGGAGTCACTATGAGCAAAACAACGAACAAATTTTCACCTGAAGTCCGTGAACGCGCCATCCGTATGGTGCTGGATCACGAGGCAGAGCACCCATCGCGATGAGCAGCGGTTTCATCTATCGCAGCCAAAATCGGCTGTTCACCAGCCACATTGCATGAATGGTTTAAAAAGACAGGAGTTGATGGCTGCAAGCGAGCAGGCTTGCCAAGTGATGTGGCTGAGAAGATGAAGGCTCTAGAGCGTGAGAACCGCGAACTTCGCGAGGCCAATGAGATATTACGCAAAGCATCTGCTTATTTTGCCCAGGCGGAGCTCGACCGCCCCTTCAAACGATGATCTCATTCATCGACGAATACCGTGGTGTGTTTGGGGTCGAGCCGATCTGCAGACTATTGTCTATTGCCCCGTCAACCTACTACGAAAACGTCGCCAAGCGCCTGGACGTCAACCTGCTGCCGGTCCGCTCCCGTAATGATATCAGCCTGAAGATTGAGATACGTCGTGTCTTCGAGCAAAACTTCCGCGTTTATGGTGTTCGGAAGGTTTGGCGGCAATTAAAGCGTGAAGGCTTTGATGTTGCCCGCTGCACTGTGGCCCGGCCCGGATGTCGTGAAAGTCAGGAGTTCCGCGACGGTCATCAAGCGCAGAGACTTTGTTAAGTATCTATTTACTCTCATGGAAATCGTAAAATTTTATCGATGATGATGACGCAAGGCCGTTTTATACTGATGGAAATTCAGAGGAGTCAGACTTTGATTTTGAGTCGTATCACGATTATTTCCGTGCTCTATACCGTGTTCTCGCTATCTTCAGCGTATGCAGAAACCTTGACCATTTGCACCGCTGTAGCCGATGCTTCATCGGGCAAGATGCTGAAGCAAGAAGGGGACTGCGATACGCGCACCACTTCGGCGTCTACCTTCAAAATTGCCATTAGCCTTATGGGGTTTGATGCTGGTTTTCTGAAAGACGCGCATACGCCGAGCGTACCGTTTAAGGAAGGTTATACTGACTGGAACCCGGCTTGGCGGAGCGTGACCGACCCCACGAAATGGATCAAGGATTCCGTTGTCTGGTATTCGCAGCGGGTTACGGAGGCGGTAGGCGCGGAGCGGTTCGGTCGCTACGTTCAGGAATTTCAATACGGCAACGAAGATGTCTCGGGTGATCCGGGCAAAGACAATGGCCTTACGAACGCATGGCTGAGTTCGTCACTGGAGATTTCGCCCCTTGAGCAACTGGCGTTCTTGCGAAAAATCGTAGGTCGGGAGCTACCCGTAAGTTCCCATGCTTACGACATGACGCGCACCATCGTTGATATCGGTTTGCAGCCAAGCGGTTGGCATATTTACGGCAAGACCGGCGCGGGTATGTCAAAAAATCCCGACGGAACGATCGCGAAAGGGCAGCCTTGGGGTTGGTTCGTAGGTTGGGCCACGAAAGACGATAGGACAGTGGTGTTTGCTCGTCTCACGAAAGACACCACCAAGCCGTCAACGTCTCCCGGGAAGGCAGCTCGCAAGGCGGTCCTTCACGATCTATTCTCGGCAGCCAGCGACCTATAAACAGTCGGGTAAGATCGTCCACAACTGGGTCGTATTCGTGGATGGTGGTAGCCCTAGTTGGTCGCGTCCCAAACGGCGTTCGGCATCATCAGAGCTACCAGGAACAGCGACGTTGGGGTGGTTTTTAGACTGTCTGCTTTGTGGCATGAATAGACCTGTGTGGACTGGCCGCTCGTCCCCTCCCAAATGCAGTTCTGCATAATGGGTGGTGCCCTAACGCCTTTCAATTTCGAAACGCTATCGGTCTCCACTCGTCCGTTGGTCGTAGTGCGGGCAACGCCGCCTGCCAGAAATGCCCCTGAAATGGTTGGTCGTAAGACCTACTAATAGGTACTCCCGACAAAGCACAGAAAAGCAGCGTGCCGACCGCGCCATGGGCGACAATCGCCAAATCGCCTTCTACGTGTTCGGCCACGATTTGGGAGACGACGTTTCTAACACGCGCTTGTGCATCAACGGCCCTTTCCCAGCCTCGAATACTGGTCTCCGGCGCGGCAAAGAAGCTGTCTGCCACGGCTTCGAATTCCGGTGGTGGCAGGAAGCCCGTTGCGCGTCGATCGTTTTCCCCAAGGTTGTTGGAGACTTGAATACCGAGTCCCAATGCACCGGCCAGGATGCCGGCAGCTTCAATCGCCTTTGTTTCAGTGCTGGACCAGACCGCTCCGACATTTGAAACGATAGAAGAGGCCGCGAACGCTCTCATTCGTTCGATACCTCGTGGACTCAAATTCCAGCGTTCGATCGGCGTTTCTGGATCAACGACAACTTCGGGATGAGTGATAAAATATAAGCTGGCCATGGCCATATAGTATACAATCGAGGCACTGGTTGGAAGCTATCTTGCAGATCGGCCGTGGGGCGCCAGTCATACCTGCCAAAACGTAGATACGAACGGCAGGTTTCGGGCAACAAAAAACCCTCAGCCAACGGTTTGAATTGATTGAGGGTTTCGAGTTCTATTTGGTTGCGGGGGCAGGATTTGAACCTGCGGCCTTCAGGTTATGAGCCTGACGAGCTACCGGGCTGCTCCACCCCGCGATAAACTTGTGAGCACCGAGCTTAGCCCGACTTTTGTATTTGTCTGTCCTCGACCTTTGGTCTGCGGTCAGACGGGAGCTGCTCCACCCCGCGTCAAAGAATGTCGGGTCTTGAGCCCGGGAGCGCAGTCAGGCGTAGCCTGATGAGGTGAGACCGGAAAGCAATTGATTGATTATCAATTACCGGCCGAACGGGCTGCTCCATAGCCCTTCATTTCAGCTTTTGAGCATATTTGCCTTGTCATTAATTACAGACTGCATATTTGCTTAAAGGCTATTAGCCAGTTTAACATTATAATTTCTGGCTTGATATTTTTGAACGCTTTGCGCGTTTTGAATGATTTGTTTTGTATTGATTGTGAGATTATTGTTTTGTGCGTTTTGCAGACCTGGCAGCGACCTACTCTCCCGCGTCTTAAGACGAAGTACCATTGGCGCTGGAACGTTTCACGGCCGAGTTCGGAATGGGATCGGGTGCAGCCGCTCCGCCATAACCACCAGGTCAGCAAAGCGCACAGAAACAAATAAGAAGCTGGGTTTTTCGTGCAAAGTTTTTCAGTCAGTGGCGTGTCGAACACAATTGTGTTCGCAAGGCCGACTGGCCGTCGCGGTTTATACCGCGCCTCTCGGAGCCATTCACAAAGTGAATTAGGCGTGAGAGCAAACAATCCTATCATCGACGACCTTTGGTCGTCGCTGATGGATATTGAGAATGAGAACAATCAAGTCAGTCGAGCTATTAGTACCGGTCAGCTGCATGCATTACTGCACTTCCACATCCGGCCTATCAACGTGGTGGTCTTCCACGGCTCTGATAGGGAATACTCGTTTTTAGGTGGGTTTCCCGCTTAGATGCCTTCAGCGGTTATCCCGTCCGTATATAGCTACTCTGCTATGCCGTTGGCACGACAACAGATCCACCAGAGATACGTCCATCCCGGTCCTCTCGTACTAGGGACAGATCCTATCAATATTCCTACACCCACGGCAGATAGGGACCGAACTGTCTCACGACGTTCTGAACCCAACTCACGTACCGCTTTAAATGGCGAACAGCCATACCCTTGGGACCTGCTCCAGCCCCAGGATGCGATGAGTCGACATCGAGGTGCCAAACAACCCCGTCGATATGGACTCTTGGGGGTCATCAGCCTGTTATCCCCGGCGTACCTTTTATCCGTTGAGCGATGGCCCTTCCACACGGGACCACCGGATCACTATGACCGACTTTCGTCTCTGCTCGACTTGTCTGTCTCGCAGTCAGGCGGGCTTATGCCATTGCACTCGACGAACGATTTCCGACCGTTCTGAGCCCACCATCGCGCGCCTCCGTTACTCTTTAGGAGGCGACCGCCCCAGTCAAACTACCCACCATACACGGTCCTGGACCCGGATATACGGGTCGCAGTTAGACATCTATGACGATAAGGGTGGTATTTCAAGGATGACTCCACTCGAACTGGCGTCCAAGCTTCAAAGTCTACCACCTATCCTACACATGTCGCCACAAATGCCAGTGTAAAGCTATAGTAAAGGTGCACGGGGTCTTTCCGTCTAACCGCAGGAACCCCGCATCTTCACGGGGAATTCAATTTCACTGAGTCTGCGTTGGAGACAGCGGGGAAGTCGTTACGCCATTCGTGCAGGTCGGAACTTACCCGACAAGGAATTTCGCTACCTTAGGACCGTTATAGTTACGGCCGCCGTTTACTGGGGCTTCAATTCAAGGCTTGCACCTCTCCTCTTAACCTTCCAGCACCGGGCAGGCGTCAGACCCTATACGTCGTCTTGCGACTTCGCAGAGCCCTGTGTTTTTGGTAAACAGTCGCTACCCCCTGGTCTGTGCCACCCCCATCTAGTTGCCTAAAAAGGGGTCACGCTTCTTCCGAAGTTACGCGTGCAATTTGCCGAGTTCCTTCAACGCAGTTCTCTCAAGCGCCTTGGTATTCTCTACCAGTCCACCAGTGTCGGTTTAGGGTACGGTCTATATGTGGGAGCTATTTCCTGGAACCGCTTCACTGCAAGATCAATCCAATAAGACCTTACAATACACGCGATCCGTCACTACCCACAGGCCCACGAATATTAACGTGGTTCCCATCGACTACGCCTTTCGGCCTCGCCTTAGGGGCCGGCTAACCCTGCTCAGATTAACTTTAAGCAGGAACCCTTGGACTTTCGGCGAGAGTGTCTCTCACACTCTTTATCGTTACTCATGTCAGCATTCTCACTTCTGATATCTCCAGGGGCCCTCACGGGTCCCCCTTCACAGACTTACAGAACGCTCCGCTACCACGCACATTAAGTGCATCCACAGCTTCGGTGTATGGCTTTAGCCCCGGTACATTTTCGGCGCAAAGACCCTTATCTAGACCAGTGAGCTGTTACGCTTTCTTTAAATGATGGCTGCTTCTAAGCCAACATCCTGGTTGTTTTGGGATCCTCACATCCTTTCCCACTTAGCCATAACTT